>NZ_JBITJV010000004.1:0-40367 GCF_044460385.1 Streptomyces sp. NPDC050121
CACGATGACCAGCACCGGCGGTCGTCCGCTCTGGCCGTAACCGAGCGGGATGTCCACGGGCGGGAACCACAGGTCGCACTGCGCGAGTTCACCCGGCTCATAGACCGTCCGCGAGACGGGGTCCACCGGCAGATAAGCCGGCCGCAGCTCGCGCACCCGTTCCCGCAGGATCGTCATCCCCCGCTCCCAGCCGATCCGCTCCGCGATCACCGTGACGGGCATCGTCGGGGTCTGTTTCAGCAGCTCCCGCACGGCCGGCTCCACCGCGTCCACCGCCGAGCCCTTCGGCGCCCGCCGGTACCGCGGCGGGCGGTCCGAGGCCAGCGCCCGCAGCACGGTGTTCCTGGAGATCCCCAGCTGACGGGCCACCGCCCGAGCCGACAGCCCCTCCATCCGGTGCATCCGGCGGATCTCGGCCCAGTCCTCCACGTGGATCACCCTCTCTTCCTCCCGACTTCAGAACCAGTGAAGTCAGGATGATCAAGAGATCGCAGGGTGGCTCACTTTTCATCCGCCGTCCGTGGCCCTCGTTTCACCCGTTGCCGAGAGTCCCCGCCGCGCAGCACATCGGGCTGAGCGTGACGTCGCCGACCGCGCCTACCGTTGGCGCGCACCGGCCGAGACTGCGTCTCGTGGAGAACCTCACCGGCCGGGACGAACGTTTCCAGCCGTGACGCCCCCAGGTCGGCCTTTGACAAGCATGGCAGGAGGTCCCGCGCCGCCCTCGACGATCCCGGGATGATCGAGCAGCTCGTGGCGAACCGGAGCACCGGGGCTCTGCGGGGCTGGCGGGTGGAGGGGCGGGGCACAGGGGCTGGGTAGGCACGGGCTGAGGCATGGACTACTCAGAGACCAGGGTGACCCTGATGATCACGGTGCCGGCCGGCGCCGCAGCCGTCCGTTCCACCACCGCCATTGCCGACGCACGCAACAGGGCACGGGCCTTCCTCGAAGGTCTGCAGGAGCTGGCCGTGGCTCCTGACGCGGCGGACACTGTGGTTTTGGTCGTGTCCGAGCTCGTCACCAATGCCCTGCACCGCGGTGGGGGCCGCTGCACACTGGAACTGACTGCGCGCCCCGACACCATCGAGGTCACCGTTCACGATCCCAGCCGGCATGTGCCGTGAGCATGTCGTTGCGTTCGCCGGCGTCGGCCTCGGCCTGACGCCACGTCAACCCGCCCTGACCTGCTAGTCAGCCACTCCCGCGCAGCGGGGGAACCTCAAAGCGTGCTGCATCGTGCTGAGAATGCCCAGGGGCGCTGCCTTGGGAACGGCGCGGCAGGTGAAGCCGAGCGCAGCCATGGCCCGCAGGACTTCGCCGGCGCTGAAGTCACGACGGTCCTGGCGCGTGATGACCTGGCCGACCTGCTTGACGGGATAGTGGCGACGGCCGATGATCACCGATTCGCCGGTGACCGGTTCGGGCTTGATGCCCTTCATCGATTCCAGCACGCCGCCCTTGGTGAGCTCGAAGGGGAAGCGGGCGATGACGCAGCGCATGTGGCCTCACAGAGAGAAGGAAAGAACGGTCCGACCAGGGGCGAGGTGTTTCAGCGGGAGAGGGCGAGGATGCCCAGGGCGCTGCCTTGCTCGTCGACCACCGGCAGGACACCGAGCCGACGGGTGCGCATCGCGTGCTCGGCTTCGGCCATCGTGGTCACGGGTGAGGCGACCGAACCGTGGTCGCCGAGGATGTCGCGCAGGCGGACACGGTCCGTGTAGTCGGAGCTGTCGCGGACGGCAGCGAGTTCGGTCCGGGTGACCAAGCCGGTGCACTGGCCGTCCAGGTCGCAGACGACCAGTCGGCCCGTGCGGGCGGCGGCCATGACGGCCAGCGCCACCTCGACGCTCATGTCGTCACAGACCTGCGGTCCCGCCGCGTCCATGACCTCCACCGCCGTCCTGGGCGCGGGGTCGGCGTCCGCCGGGCGGGGCTGCGTCTGAACCAGCGTCAAAAGGTGCCTCCTGCAGAGATGGGCCGGCTTCCTGATCACGAAAGTCCTAGGCCACCGCGCCGAAGCCGGACTGGCGTCCGGGGGTGCGCCTGGTCGCCGAGGCGGGGCGACGGCGGCCTCGGGAGGTGGCGCTGCGCTTGGGGCGTTCGACCACCGGTGCGGTGATGACGACCGGGATGCCGGACGGTGCCTGGGCGCCGGTGATCCGGCTCAGGGCCTCGTCGCCCGAGCGGACCTGGGTGGTCTGCGGCTGGATTCCGGCGTCCGACATCAGACGGACCATGCCTCGGCGCTGGTTCGGTGTGACCAGGGTGACGACACTGCCGGACTCGCCGGCGCGGGCGGTACGGCCGCCGCGGTGGAGGTAGTCCTTGTGGTCGGTCGGCGGGTCGACGTTGACGACCAGGTCGAGGTTGTCGACGTGGATGCCGCGCGCCGCGACGTTGGTCGCCACCAGCACGGTGACGTGCCCCGTCTTGAACTGCGCCAGCGTGCGGGTGCGCTGCGGCTGCGACTTGCCGCCGTGCAGCGCGGCGGCCCGCACCCCGCTGTTGAGGAGGTCCTGGGTCAGCCGGTCGACGGCGTGCTTGGTGTCCAGGAACATGATCACGCGGCCGTCGCGGGCGGCGATCTCGGTCGTGGCGGCGTGCTTGTCTGCGCCGTGGACGTGCAGGACGTGGTGCTCCATCGTCGTGACCGCACCGGCCGACGGGTCGACGGAGTGCACGACGGGGTCGGTCAGATAGCGGCGTACCAACAGGTCGACGTTGCGGTCCAGGGTGGCGGAGAACAGCATGCGCTGCCCCTCCGGGCGCACCTGGTCGAGCAGCGCGGTGACCTGGGGCATGAAGCCCATGTCGGCCATCTGGTCGGCCTCGTCCAGCACGGTGATGCCCACGTGGTTCAGCCGGCAGTCGCCGCGGTCGATGAGGTCCTTGAGCCGCCCCGGCGTCGCGACGACGACCTCGGCCCCGCCGCGCAGCGCACTGGCCTGCCGGCCGATCGACATACCGCCCACCACCGTGGCCAGCCGCAGCCGCACGGAGCGGGCGTACGGGGTCAGCGCGTCGGTCACCTGCTGTGCCAGCTCACGCGTGGGTACGAGGATCAGCCCCAGCGGCTGGCGGGACTCGGCACGCTGTCCAGCGGTGCGGGCCAGCAGGGCGAGGCCGAAGGCCAGGGTCTTGCCGGACCCGGTGCGGCCGCGGCCCAGGACGTCACGGCCCGCCAAGGAGTTCGGCAGCGTCGCGCCCTGGATCGGGAACGGTGCGGTCACACCCTGCTTGCCGAGTTCGGCCAGCAGTTGCTCGGGCATGTCGAGATCGGCGAAGTCCTCAACTGCCGGCAGTGCGGGGGTGATCGTCCTGGGCAGCGCGAACTCACCCTGCACGGCGGCGGGCCGACGGCCGTAACCGCCGGAGCGGACGGGCCTGCCGGTACGACGCGGTGCCTGCGAGCCGTAGCCGCTGCCGCCCCTTCCGGCGTCGGCACGGCCGTCACGAGAGCGGGCGGGGCGGTCGTTCGTGTACGTGCGGTTCATGCGGAACCTTCCTCGATGTGGCACATATCAAGGAATTCCCGCCGCAATGAATGGCATGGAGAATTACAAGTATGGACCGGTGGCAAAAGAATGCAGATCTGACCGGCGGAAATACCCGTGGACACAGGTGTCGAAATGGGTACTTAAATGGGTGACGCGATGGGGACTTTGCGATCCGGACGCCGGCTGCGATGCAGCGCCTCAGGATGCGTCCGCGTCCTGAGGGAGGAACCGCTTGTGTTGGTACTGCGGATTCCTCCGGGTCGTCCCGCGGGTATGAGGCCGCTGCGGGAAACGCGTGCAGCTGGGGCCCGCACCCCGAAGGATGCGGGCCCCAGCTACGGATTGCGCGTGAGCGTCAGGCCGGAACGATGTTCTCAGCCGTCGGGCCCTTCTGGCCCTGCGCGATGTCGAAGTTCACCTTCTGGCCCTCGAGCAGCTCACGGAAGCCCTGCGCGGCAATGTTCGAGTAGTGGGCGAACACGTCGGCGCCGCCACCGTCCTGCTCGATGAAGCCGAAGCCCTTTTCAGCGTTGAACCACTTCACGGTACCAGCAGCCACGTCATATCTCCTTTGGGGCAGTGCATCGGCGTCCGCACTGTGCGAACGCCGTGTCGCCGCGATGATTACCCCGCCCGGAAATGACCGGAAATACAAAAGTGCTCCCGCCCGGCAGAAGCCTGGTGGGGGCACTTGAAGTTTTGGGAACCACAACTGCAACTGAGATAGACAGTAGCACGCCGGAGCGGCCCACGCGTCTTGGATAATTCCACTCTGCTCTTCGCAGCAAAAAACTCCCGCTGCGCGGCTCCCCAAAATCTGATCCCTCGGGAACAGATATTGTTTCACTCGGAGTTCAGCGTCTCAGCAGAGTTGCCAATCGGCACGCTGCGCGACGGCCGGGAAAAGCCGCTGCCGCCCAGGAAACGCAGCCCCGAGCCGTGGCCGGGGTGGCCAGCTGACCCGACCATGAGCCCGGGCTTTCCGCGCCCACTGCCGACCACGGCTGGTCAGCGTGTCAGCCTCTCGGGCTCTTCGCCAGCCTCGGCTGGCCAAGAGGCCCATCCCACATGTGTGATTTTCGCTGCGTACTGAGAGTGCCTTGCTGTCGCGGCAGGGGGGGGGCGTACAGGAAGCCTTGCCCCTGTGTGGAGACCAGTGATGACGACCTCTCGCGTGCCGCGGTCCTCGCTTGACGGCATACCTGACGGCGCCGTGATCGCCCGCCTGGAGCAGGAGAACGCGCAGTTGCGGCACGGGCCATCGGTGTCCTCACCGCGAGCCACCAGCTCGCGCCGGCCGTCGGGTTCGAGGTGCTGCGTGAGGTGTCCCAGCACACCAATACCAAGCTGCAGACGGTCGCCGAGACGGTGATCGCCTGGGCGCTGGGGCAGCCGCTGCCGGAACCGGTGGGGCAGGAGCTGTACGCGGCCGTGCAGCAGCGCTCACGCCAGCGGGATGCCCCAGGCGCGGAAGCCGGGTAGAACGCGGTGGCCAGGCGCGGCGCGGGTCAGACGGTCAGGGCCTGGTCGACGGTGGGATGGCAGCCGATGACCTTGTCCAGGCCGACGATCTCAAGGAGCCGTAGCACCGGTTCCTGGGCGCCGGCGAGACGCAGCCATCCCTGGCCATCCCTGGTCGTCACTCGCGGCCTGGTGGGCAGCGACGAAGACGTTGATGCCGCTGGAGTCCATGAAGGTCACGCCGCTGAGGTCCACACGGTCCGCAGGGGCGCCGCGCCGTCGTAGGACAGGAGGGCCTCGCTGAGCATGTCCTTGGCGGCGTGGTCGATCTCGCCGTGCACGGTGACCACCCCATCACGACCGGTGCGGCTTCTCCACCACTGTGTGTGCCACGGGGCAGGGCACCAACGAGCCAGCGTTCGGGTCGATCTGCAGTAGCTGGCCGAGCGGCGGCGCCGTCCGCTGTGGGCACTCGAGGCGTTCGCAGACGCCGCAGCCCATCCCGATGGGGGCGGCCGTGGTGCAGCCGAATCCGAGACCGCCGGAGTAGACGAACCGGTGGGCGTGGCGGATCTCGTAAAAGGAGTCCGGCCAAACCGACTTCTATCAGCAGTCCGACTGGGTGCTGGCCTATTCGCGGCGCGAAGACTGATTTTAAGAAGTCGGGGTATCTGTGAGGCCGGATTCTTCAGACAATCCACGCCGCCTTCGGTTGCTCTGGGAAGTGCCTCCAGCCACTGCGGGAACAAGGACATCAGCAATCCCTATCCTCGCTGGCCAGAGGCACTTCCTCAGCGTCGGGGGCAAGGCCAACGGTCGCCTTACATGAAAGCCCCGAGGTCAGTTGTAGACGTTGAATTCTGCGACTGACCACCAGCTACGGGCAACATTGCCGGTATTGACGACCTTGATGTAGCGAGCTGTCTGCGTCGGGAAAGAAATCAGGTGGACTCGTTGGCCGTCCGCTACGGACGTGACCTTGGTCCAGTCGGTTCCATCCGTGGATACGTATACGTCTGCGCTTCGCGCATAGTCGCTGACACTGCCGCCGACATCCAACACAATCTTGTCGAAGGTCTGTGTCTGCCCCATGTCCACTTGGATCCAGAGGCCGTCGTACTGCCCTGTTCCGGAGCTGTACCGAGTGTCGGAATTACCGTCCAGCATGTTTCCGGGCGCATCCCACTGACTTGCGTCCGAAGCCTTTGCGGTCCAGCCTGTCCGCGGCAGCGCAGGACCAAGATCTACGACGTCGAACGATGATCCACCAGCGTCCACTCCGCTGGTTCCCTTCACGGAAACCGTGACCTTCCCCGCCGGCAGTCCCTTCGGGACGTAGGCGCTGATGCTGGTGTCCGACCAGGTGTCTATTTCGGCATAGCTCGATCCGAAATACACCGTGCCCAGTCCCTGCGCATCGCCGAAACCAGAACCGCGGATCGTGAACTTGGAGCGCGGCATGCCTAGTTCCGGCTTCAAATCGCTGAACGTCGGCGATGGGAAGCTCGACAGCTTCTTGGTCGTGAACATCGCCGAGGTGCCGCTTGGCAGCGTATACGTGTACGAGTCGTCGGTGGATATCTTGAAGCTCTTGCTGTCGGTGGTCCCGTTGAATACTGCGGTGACCTGCTCCCCTTCCTTGCTGGTCCAGTTCTTCAGCTGGAGGCCGTTCGATACCGCTGCCGGAGCTGTGATCGAGCCGGTTCCACGCGCAGACCCGTACACCTCGATGTCGCCGATGGACCACCAGAAGCCGGAGGCCGCAGTACTGACGATGCGAATGTGCTGTGCCGTTCGGGTCGGCAACGTGACGGCTATCTTGCCGATGCCTCCGCTGCCGCTCGCAATCGCGCTGCCCCAATCGGCACCGTCGTTCGAAACGTAGATCTGATACTTGGTGACGTAGTCGAACGAGTTGTTCACGCCGGTGTCGATGACGATTTTGTTGAAGCTCGTGGGGTTCCCCAGGTCGATCTGGAACCAGTCGCCGCTCGTCGTCCCGTGCCCGAGACTCCACTTTGTGTTGATGTCGCCGTCGATCGCGTTCGCGGCCACACCCCAGTCCGGCTGCGCGGAAGCCGTGGCGGTCCATTTGCTACGGCTCAGTGCCCTTCCTGTCGTGTGGACGGAAGCTCCGATCGGCAGGGAGTACGTGACCAGCTTGTTTCCGGTGCGGATGGAGTTCTGGTAGGGCAGCAGTGCCGGGTCGTACGTGACGGTGACCGGGCCGGATGCCGACGTGAAGGTGAAGTCGTGCGTCGGGTCCGAGACCTTGATGGCTGCGGGGGTACGGCCGCTCTGCGCGGGCCCGGAGTAGGTGAAGGTGACGGCGTCGCCGGCGTTCAGGGTGTAGTCGAACGAGTGTGTCCCGTCTGCGACGCTGAAGGTTTTCGCGGCGCTGCCCGAGTTGTGCGCGATCAGGACCTTCGATCCGTCCGGGTTCTGGAACGCGACGTTCTCTATGCTTCCTTCCCCGAAGGTGTTCGAATAGATCCGGCGTGCTCCGGGCCTGACGAACCTGCTGGCGTGAGCGAGGGCGTGGTAGTCCACGTTGTAGGTCACCCGCCCGTCGGCCGGGTCGATCGTGAGCAGGCCCCGCAGCATGGGTATGCCGGCGGTGTCACTGTTGAGCGGGCCCCGATCGGGGTCGAGTGCGATGTTCCACAGCATCACCCCGTTCGCCCAGTTGCGCGTGCCGTTGATGATCCACGTACCCAGTGCTTCGCTGAACGCCGTCTGGTCGCTGTCCTGCCAAACGCCTCCGGTGGCTTCTGTGATGAAGGTTTCCTTGCTCGGGTAGTCGTTGTGGACCACTGTCTGGTACTTCGGGTTGCCGCTGTAGATGTGCCATCCGGTTCCCGCGGTGTACTTGGAGGCTGCGGGGTCGCTGAAGATCGTCTCCGGATATGAGGGCACGTCCCAGTTGTGGTCCCAGGCCAGGATCTTCGTGGAGATTCCGTTGGCTTCGAACGCCTTGCCGATCTCCTGGATCAAATCGGCTTCCTGGTAGGCGGACAGGAACATCCCGGGCCAGGTGGGCGTACCCATGGGTTCGTTCTGCGGGGAAATGTAGGAGATGGGCACGCCGGCTTCGCCACAGGCGTGGATGAATTTGACGAAGTAGTCGGCGAGCGCGGAGGTGTACTCGCTCTTGAGGGTGCCTCCGATCATGGAGTCGGAGGTCTTCATCCAGCCTGGTGGGCTCCACGGGTTGGCCATGATCTTGATGGACGGGTTGAGTGAGAGGGCCTGCCGCAAGGCCGGAATGATGTACGGCACGTCGTGCTGGATGGAGAAGTTGGACAGCGTCGGGTCCGATTGGCCGGCGGGCATGTCGTTGTAGGAGTAGTTCCCGGACGCGTTGAAATCCGTGGCGCCCATCGGGGAGCGGAGCAGGCTGAGGCCGATTCCCTTCGAGGGATCGAACAGCTTGTTCATCAGCTTGGTCCGCTCGGCGGTGGACAGCTTGTCGATGAGCCAGGCGGAGGAGTCGGTCATGGCCGCACCGAAGCCTTGGACCTTCTGGTACTTGACGCTGTCGTCGATCTTGATCGTGAGCGGGTTGGCCGTTCTCTTCGCCTTGAACAGCACATCGTCCTGGCCGACGACCCACTTGTCGGCCGATACGTCCGTCAGCCACACACGGACGGAATTGCCACGTGCGGTCTGCTTCAGTTGCGGGGCGGCGATGGCGTTCCCGGAAACCGAGGTCCAGGCGGCGGCGACACCGACGGCGGTGGCCAGGAACTGGCGTCGTCCGAGACCGTATGAGCTCATGGAAGATCCTCCTTCGGACCTGCTTGGTCAGTTCTGGGGAGAGGGGGTGGGACGCATTGCCGAGGTGGGGGATCGACCGGTTGGAGTCGGTTCTACGGCGACGTCGGCGCCGGCTCTGCGGTGCCGGTGCTCGGCTCCTTGATCACGAGCGGGTGCAGCTCCCACGCGTCGACCGCGAAGGCGAGGCGTGTACCCGGTGCGCTGCGGGCCTCAAGCCGCCACGGGCCTTGCCCTGTGGGGTAGCAGCGCAGGGTGAGGACCTGGCCGGTGGTGATCAGGAAGATTTCGACGATGGAGTGGTCGACGACCACGCGCAGGTCGACCGGCTGACCAGAGGGGCAGGGCATCCGGTACGAGCCGCCGCGGGCCCGGCTGTCCAGTGAGGCGTGGTCGCGGTCGACGACCAGTTCGCCCGCATCGGTATCGACGCGGATGTCGAGGTACTCGGAGCCGTCCGGGGTGGTGAGCAGCCGCAGACCGGCGTTTCCGGCGGTCTGCTCCAGGCGGGCCGTCAGGTCGAAGGCGCGGCCCACGCTGCCGAGGTCCACCGGCTGCGGGCCGTGCGTCGCGCCTGGGGCGTGGATGGTGTGTTCGCCGCGCAGGGCGAGCAGTTCGGTGGCGGGCTGCTGGCGCAGTGTGCCGTCGTCGTGGACATGGATCTCGCGGGGCACGGTGAGGACGCCGGCCCATCCGTCCGCGACGGCCCAGGCTTCGTCGCGGGCTTCCCATGACCAGCCCCACAGCAGCCACCGGTCGCCCGGTGCACGCAGCAGGGCGGGTGCGTAGCAATCGGGGCCGTAGTCGACGGGCACCGCTGAGCCCGCCTTGAAGTGGCCGTCATGCTCTTCGCCGATCAGGGCCGCGACCCTCTGCGGACCGGTGGGTTCGGTCCAGGTGCTGAAGAGGAGGGCGCCGGGTCCTTCGGCTGCCGGGAGGTATTGGGGGCATTCCCAGCCCTCGCCGGTGAACAGGTCGGTGCCACCGATGGGCTCCGGACGGCGGGCCGCGAAGGGCCCCCGGTAGGTCCAGTTCTCCAGGTCGGGTGAGTCGTAGAGAAGGGCGGCGGCCCGGCCGTCCGCGAGGGCGGCGCCGACCAGCATCCGCCAGCCGTCACCGTCCTGCCAGACGTACGGGTCGCGGTACATGCTGCAGCCCTCGGGCAGCTCGGGGATGAGCAGTTCGCCGCGCGGGCGGAAGCTGTTGCCGCCGTCGTGGGAGACGGCGCAGGTGACCGGCTGGTGCTGGAACGAGCGGTCCTCGCGGTGCGCGGAGTAGAAGGCGACCAGCCGGTCGCCGTCGGAGACGGCGTTGCCGGAGAAGCAGCCGTCGGCGTCCACGCCATCGGGGTTCGGGGACAGGGCGATCGGCAGTGGCTCCCAGGTCAGCAGGTCGGGGCTGCGGAAGTGGCCCCAGTGCACGTTCGCGTGGGTCGACCCGTACGGGTTGTACTGGTAAAACGCGTGGTAGTGGCCGTCATGGAAGACCAGCCCATTGGGGTCGTTGATCCAGTTGCGGGGCGGGCGCAGGTGCGCCACGGGGCGGTGCGGATCGCGGGGTGTGGTGGACACACGCCTGCCTTTCGGTGTTTCAGGGTGGACCCGCCCCGCCGGCCTTCGGGTTAGCGGGGCGGCGGGCCGACGGGGCGGGGGTCTTCAAGCCCGCATGCGGGCTACAGGTCCGGATACGGGCTTCAGGTCCGGATGCGGAACCCCGCGCTCAGCTGCTGCTCCCGCCGTGAGCTGGGGCCCACACGGAGGGCGAACGCACCTGGTTCGACCACGCGCCGGCTGTCGGCCGTGACGAGTGAGCAACGCGAGGCAGGGATGCTGATGTTGACCTCCAGGCTTTCGCCGGGAGGGATCTCGACCTGGGTGAAACCCTTCAGCTCCTGCTCGGCCCAGGTGACGCTGGTCGTCAGGTCGCTGACGTACGCCTGGACCGTTTCCAGGGCCGGACGGCTTCCGCTGTTGGTGAGCCGCACCGTGGCGTCGACGGTGCCGTCGGCCGAGACGTCCGGATCGTGCACGACAAGGTCGGAGTAGGTGACGGTGGTGTAGCTGAGGCCCTCGCCGAACGCGAACAAGGGGTCCTGGGTGAGATCCGCGTAGCGTTCCCCGTGCTGGCCGCGCACCTGGTTGTAGAAGACCGGTTGCTGTCCGACGTGGCGTGCGAAGGAGACCGGGAGCCGACCGCTGGGTTCGATGAGTCCGAGGAGGAGTTCGGCGAGGGCGCGGCCGCCGCGCATGCCCGGGTTGAACGCCTCGATGAGGGCTGCCGCGTTCAGTGCCGAGTCCGGGAGAGTGCTCGGCTTGGACTGGGCCAGTACGACGATCATCGGTGTGCCGGTGGCGGCGACCGCGTCCAGCAAGGCGATCTGACCTCCTTGGAGGTCGAGCGTGGCCGTGGAGCGCCCCTCGCCCGTGAGGGCGATGGTGTCTCCCACGACCACGACGGCGTAGTCGGCGGCCTCGGCTGCGGCGACGGCCTGCCGAAGCTGTGCCTGGTCGACCGGGGCGGCGGTGAACACGGGCGCCAGCGCTTGGCCGTCGGGCCCGGTGGACCACTCGGGGTGGTAGGCGGGGCTTGCGATGTCGGCTCCGCGGGCGTGCATGATGGTCCAGTCGGCGGGTGCGACGGCGCGCAGGCCGTCGAGCACCGTCTCCACCGACTCGCGTGGATGTCCTTCGGGCATCCACGAGAACTGTCCGGAGGCACCCGCCCAGTCGCCGAGCATGGCTTCGGGGCTGTCGGCGTTGGGGCCGATGACCGCGATCGTCCGCGCAGTGCCCTGACTCACGGCGCGGCCGGTTCGGTCCGAGGTCAGCCCGCCTTCGAGCGGCAGAGTGCCGTCGTTGCGCAGCAGCACCAGGGAGCGCCGGGCGGTCTCGAGGTTGAGGTCGGCGTGTTCGCGGCAGCCGATCACCTGCGCCTGCCGCTCGGGGTCGGGGGCGCGGGGGTCCTCGAAAAGCCCGAGCTCGAACTTCAGCCGCAGAACCCGCCGTACCGCGTCATCGATCTGTTTCTCGTCGACCAGGCCGCGGGCGACCGCCTCCTGCGCGCCCTCGAAGAACGCCGGGGTTCCCATGACGAGGTCGTTGCCGGAGTTGACGGCGACGGCCGCCGCCTCGGCGTGGTCGGCGCAGATCCGCTGGTCGTAGACCATGCGGCCGACGTTGTCGAAGTCGGTCACCAGCGTCCCGGTGAAGCCCCACTCGCCCTTGAGCACGTCGTTGATCAGCCACTCATTGGCGGTGATGGGCACCCCGTCGATCGACTGGTAGCCGAGCATGAAGGCGCGGCAGCCGGCCCGGACCGCCTGCTCGAACGGGGGCAGGAACCACGAGCGCAGCTTGCGGGGGCTGAGATCGGCTTCGCTCGCGTCGCGCCCGCCCAGGGTCTCGGAGTAGCCGGCGAAGTGCTTGGCGTACGCCAGCACGGCGGTCGGGTCGCCAAGGCCCTCGCCCTGGTAGCCGCGGACCATCGCCGCGCCGAGTTCGCCGATCAGGAAGGGGTCCTCGCCGAACGTCTCGTTGATCCGGCCCCAGCGCAGGTCCCGGGTGATGCACAGCACCGGGGAGAACGTCCCGTGGATTCCGGTCGCCGCGATCTCGGTCGCGGCCGCGCGGGCCACCCGGTGGAGCAAGGAGGGGTCCCAGGTGCAGGCCATGGCCAGCTGGGTCGGGAAGATGGTCGCGCCCGGCCAGAACGAGTGGCCGTGGATGCCGTCCTCGGCTGTCAGCAACGGAATGCCGAGCCGTGTCTGTCCGGCCAGTTCCATGGCCTGAGGCATCAGCGCGGGAGACACATGCAGGACCGATCCGGCCAGCTTGGCCGACACGATGTCCGCCAGGTCCCCGTGTTGTGCGTCGAGCATCAGCAGCTGCCCGACCTTCTCCGGCAGGGTCATCCGTGACAGCAGATCCTCGATCCTCGCTTCCACGGACGCTTCCGGATCCAGGTACGCCGCAGAGCGGACCGGCTGTCCCACGTTTTTCTCCAAGAGATGAGTCGTCACAGATCAGAGAGTTGCTGGGCGACGGCGAGTGCTTCGCCGCGCGAACGCTGCCGCTCTGCGCGGCGGGGCTCGCGTGCCGTCCGTCCGCCGCATCGGGCGGGTCCGGTGCGGCATGGGGCGGCGGGGTGGAATCCGGGGTGTCACTTCAGGCCGGTGGTCGCGATGCCGGCCACGAAGTGGCGCTGGAAGAGCAGGAAGACGATCATCACCGGCAGCAGGACGACCACGGCACCGGCGAGCAGGATGCCGAAGCGGGTGAAGGACTGCCCGCTGCTGGCCAGGGCGAGGCCGACGGGGAGGGTGTACTGGCTCTCGTTCTGGGCCACGACCAGCGGCCACAGGAAGTTGTTCCAGGAGCCGAGGAAGGTGATGATCCCGAGGGTGGCGAGGGCCGGCTTGGTCAGCGGCAGGATGATCCTCCCGAAGATGGCCAGTTCGCTGCAGCCGTCGACACGGGCGGCGTCGATGAGTTCGTCGGGCAGGGTGGAGATGAACTGCCGCATCAGGAACACCCCGAAGGGGCCGGCCAGGAACGGCAGGATCAGCCCGAGCATGGACCCGGTCAGCTGCATGTTGGACACCAGCACGTACAGGGGAACGAAGGTGACCAGGCCGGGGATCATGAGCGTCCCCATGACCAGCAGGAAAACGGCGCGCTGTCCGCGGAACTCCAGCTTGGCCAGGGCGTATCCGAGCATCGAGCAGAAGATGAGGTTTCCGGCGGTGACGGCCAGGGCCACGATCACGGAGTTGGCGAACATGCTCGTGAAGTCGAGCGAGCTGAACAGCTCACCGTAGTTCGCGGTCGTGGGCGCCGTGGGTATCAGGACCGGCGGGACCCTGCGGATGTCGGCCTCGGGTTTGAACGACCCGGACAGCATCCACAGGAACGGCGCGATCATCAGCAACAGGGCGCCCGCGAGCGGCAGATACAGCCAGGGCTGGCCCCAGGTCCGGCGGATGCGGCGGCGCCGCAGGATACGGTCCGTGCCCGGCTGTGCCGTGGGGAGAGTGGAGAGGGTGCTCATGGGTCGTCAGTCCTTGTCTCGCAGCACGCGGAACTGCAGCACGGTCAGCGCCACGATGAGGACGAAGATGACGTAGCTGGCGGCCGACGCCATCTCGTAATTGCCGTTGCCGAACTGTTTGTAGGCGTACAACGTGGCCGACAGGGTGGAGTCCAGCGGTCCGCCGTCGGTCATCACGAACGGTTCGTCGAAGAACTGCAGGTAGCCGATGCCCGTGGTGACGGCGGTCAGCAGCAGGGCCGGACGCAGGAGGGGGAACGTGACCCGCCAGAAGCGCTGCCAGGGCCCGGCGCCGTCGAGTTCGGCCGCCTCCATCAGGGACTGGGGCACGGACTGCAGCCCGGCCAGCATGATGATCATGACGGTGCCGAGGTTGCGCCACACGGCCATCACGATCATGACGGGCAGAGCGAAGCGGGTGTCCGCCAGCCAGGCCGGGCCGTCGATCCCGAACCAGCCCAGGACGAGGTTCACCAGTCCCGCGCGGGGTTCGAGGAGCGTCTTCCACACCACGGCGACGGCCACGATGCTGGTGATCACCGGCAGGTAGAAGCCGACCCGGAAGACTGCCCGGAAGCGTTGGATGCCGCTGTTGAGTGCGACGGCTGCGGCGAGCCCGGCGGCGAGCGTCAGGGGCAGGGCCACCAGGACGAACACGGCCGTGTTGCGCAGGGCCGTGAAGAACTGATCGTCCTGGAAGAGCCGCACGTAGTTGTCGAAACCGATGAACGACACGTTCAGGGGTGTGCGCAGGTCGGCGCTACTAGTGTCGGTCAGGCTCATCAGCAGCGACCAGACCAACGGCAGCAGCATGAAGGCCGCGAACAGCGCGAGGAAGGGCGCGGCGAGGATCCAGGCGGCCCGGGCCTGCCTGCCGCGCGCCATGCCCCGGCGCGGGGAGCACCGGCGTTCGGTACTCCGCCGCGGCCCCGCGGTGCTCTGCTTGTTGGTGTCGCCCCGCCCGGGGAGCGTTTTCGTGGACATGGATGTCATCCGTCCCTGCGAGGGGTGCTCATGGCGGTGGCGCTCAGCGGCCGGTGCCGATGCTGGTGGCCTTGGACTGCAGCGTCTTCTGCACCTCGGCGACGGTGGCCTTGCCCAGGGCCAGCTTCTCCAGTTCGGAGTCGATGGCGTCGGCGATCTGCTGCCAGGTCGTGATGGCGGGCTGTGCCTTGCTGACCTTGAGCTGCTCGTCGAACGGCTTCATGTTCTCGTCCGCGCTCAGCTTCGCGTCCGACCACGCCTGGGGCGAAGGGGGCAGGCCTTCGGTGGCCTTGGCATAGGCGGCGAGGTTGGCGGGCTCGGTCAGGAACCGGGCGAACTTCCATGCCGCGTCGGGGTTCTTGGCCTTCTTGAACACCGCCAGGTCGGTGCCGCCGGCGAACCCGGCGGGCTGCTCGGAGTACGGCACCGGCATGGTCTTCCACTTGCCGTCCAGCTCTGGGGCGTCCTTGTGGAGGCTGGCACCGTTCCACGCGGCCTCCTGGTAGGTGGCGATCAGCCCGTCCCGGAAGTTCTGCACGTTGTCCGACCTGTCGGTCGGCGCCAATCCCTGCTTCGGAACGCTTGCCCAGTACTCCAGCGCCTTGGCGACCTCGGGCGTATCGAAGGTGAACTTCTTGGTCTTGGCGTCGTAGATGTCACCGCCCTGCTGCCACACCATCGGCACCCAGAAAAGCCAGGAGTTGAAGCCCAGCACCAGCCCGGTGGCATTGCGCAGCTTGGGGTTCTGCTTGCCCGCAGTGGCCTGGATGGCCTTGAGCTCCTTCAGGTATCCCTCCCGGTCGCCGGCCAGGGCGCCCTTGATACCGGCCTTCTTGGCAATGTCGGTCCGGTAGTAGACCACCGTGGTGTCGGCGGTGAACGGGACGCCGTAGGAGGCGTCCTTGTACTTGGTGGTGTCCCACTGGCCGGGGTAGAAGTCCGACGACTTGACCGACGTCGGGGTGGCCTGGAAGGCGTTCATGGCGGCCATCTCGGCCATCCAGGTGCTCCCGACCATGGACATGTCCGGTGTGTTTCCGCCGGCGATGGCGGTGGTCAGCTTGTCGTGGGCGGCGTCCCACGGGACCGAGGTGATCTTGACGTCGGCGTCCGGGTTCTCCTGCTCGAACTTCTTGGCCATGTCCTTCAGGGCGGGTGTGATGTCACCCAGGTTCCACATGACCACCGTCCCCTTGGCCTTGCCCGCGCCTATCTCGGCGGGCGCGTCGTTGCCGGCGCCGGAGTCGGCGCTCCGGCCGCAGCCGGTGGCCACCAGGGCCGCCGTGACGGTGAGGCACAGGGTCTGGACGGTTCTGACAGCGTGACGGGTGGTGATACGCATGATGCGGCTCCTTGCCGTTGGGCGATACAGGCGCGGGGGGCTAAGGGTGAGAGCGGGCGGACGCCCGGATGGGCCGGCGCACGGGTGGGGACCGTCTGCGGTGACAGCGGCTCGGCGGTCAGCCGCAGGGCGCGGCTGGAGCATCCGACGCAGTGGGTAGAGGCCGGGCGGGGTGGGCCAGGCGCGCCGTTCGGTGTCCCGGGGTGTCCCGGATCGGGAACGCGCGAGCCGAAGGGTGCATGTGGGCGGTGCCGCGTGAACTCAGGCACAGCCGCCAGGGGATGTGAGGATGGCGAGTCCGAAGGGGTTCGCCGAGGTTTCAAGGAGAGGGGGGCGGTGCGTCACCGGCAACGCACCGCCCGACCGCGAGGCGCCATCACGTGCGCATCGCGATGACGTCAGTTCGGGCTCGGCTGTAACGTCGAGCCACGGATCACGAGGCTGGTGGGAATGGTGCGCGAGGGGGCGGCCTCGGGCGATCTGCGCACGTGGTCGAGCAGCAGACGGGCCGCTGCCTCGCCCATTTCCCGCATCGGCTGGCGGATGGTGGTCAAGGCCGGATAGGTGTACGACGCCAGCTCGACGTCATCGAAGCCCACCACGGCTACATCCCGCGGTATCCGAAGGCCGGCCTCGTGCAAGGCCGCGAGCACGCCGGCCGCCGAGGGGTCGTTGTGCCCGAAGACCGCGTCGAACTCCACACCGTCCGCGAGAGCTTGCGCGATCGCGCTCCGGCTGCTGTCGAACAAGAAGTCGCCGCAGATGAGGCTGCGCGGGTCGAGCTCGATCCCGGCCTGCGCATAAACGTCGACGAAGCCGCCCAGCCGTTCCCGGGTGCAGCCGTACTCCTCGGGACCGGTCACCACCAGAGGGCGACGGCGACCGAGGTCCAGCAGATGGCGCGCCGCCTGCTCACCGCCCTCCCGGTTGGTGGTGGCCACATAGGGAAATCCCGGCCGCTGGAAGCGGTCGTCTATCAGCACCACCGGCAGTCCGGCTTCGTGCAGTTCCGTGATGGCCGCCAGGGCCCCCTCGGGCTCTATCACCAGCAGACCGTCGAACGACTTGGCGGCGACCTGCAGGCCCAGCCTGCGCAGTGACTCCTCACCGCCGTTCACGGTCAGCATGCGCAGTCCGAAGCCCTCGGCCTCCAGGGTCTCGACAACCGCCTGCACTATGCCGGCCCAGACCCAGGCCATGTCAGGAACCAGCATGCCGATCATCTGTGTCGTGCCGCGTGCGAGTCCCACTGCCCCGGCGCTCGGCACATAGCCGAGCTCCGAGATCGCCTTGCGGACTTTCGAGACGGTGCCCTCGCTGATCTCGCCCTTGGCGTTCAGCACCCGCGAGACCGTCGTCTTGCTGACCCCGGCCCGCGAGGCCACGTCCGCGATAGTGACTCCCATGTCACCTCCCCTCCCTTCCTGCAGAGGCGGAAGACGTCCTCCCGCACCGAAGAGCCGATCGCACAGAGCCCCGTGGAACCGGTACCGACACCGGTCCCGGAACCGGTTTCGGGACCGGTCCCGGAAGTGAAGCACCGCGAGGCCCTACCGGTCAACACCCCGGAAACAACTCGTTAACGCAGCCGATCTCGGTCTCGCACGATGCCGCGGGAGCCTGCCGGTTGCCACCCAAGCCACCGCTCTGACCTGCACGGTTCCCGACTCCCACCCGCCATGGCCGAGCTCGTGGGCGCGGCTGCCGGCCGCCGACGATGCCCGACGGATCGCAGACCCGTCCCGGAGCAATCGCGTCCGCACCGTTGACGCACTGGCCGGATTGCGCTTCATAATCGGGCACTCGCTGTCATCGATGACATTCGTCGTCGTTGACACCCCAGTCGGCTGCGTGGACGTCGACGCCGCTGGGATGTCACTTTTCGGTCCGTCCGCGCCGGGGCCGCAGTCGGTGCTGCGCCGACGAGCCGCGGGACTAGGAGACACCATGAGCTCTGCACGCGTATCCCGGCATGCCCGCATACGGATGATGGCGGCGGTGGCGACCGTCTGCGCCCTGTCGGCAGCGCCGCTGGCTCCTTCAGCCGTAGCTGCCGACACCCCGCCGTACACCGAGACCTACCGACCTCAGTTCCACTTCACTCCGCAGAAGAACTGGATGAACGACCCCAACGGGCTCGTGTACTACAAGGGCGAATACCACCTCTTCTACCAGTACAACCCGAACGGCAACTCCTGGGGCGACATGTCCTGGGGGCACGCGGTGAGCAAGGATCTCGTGCACTGGAAGGAGTTGCCGCTCGCCCTGTCGCACGACGACGAGGAGATGGTGTTCTCCGGCAGTGCGGTCGTCGACTGGAACAACACCACCGGGTTCGGTACGAAGAAGAACCCGCCCATGGTGGCGATCTACACCAGCGCCTACAAGAACGGCGGCAAGCAGGCCCAGTCGCTCGCCTACAGCACCGACCGGGGCCGCACCTGGACCAAGTACCAGGGCAATCCCGTCATCGACATCGGCTCCAACAACTTCCGCGATCCCAAGGTCCAGTGGTACGCGCCGACCAAGAGCTGGCTGATGACGGTGTCGCTGTCCGCCGAGCACAAGGTGCAGTTCTACTCGTCCAAGAACCTCAAGGACTGGACGCTGCAGAGCGAGTTCGGGCCGGCGGGTGCTACGGGCGGCGTGTGGGAGTGCCCCGACCTGTTCCCCCTCGCGGTCGACGGGGACAAGAACAACATCAAGTGGGTTCTGGTCGTCAACATCAATCCCGGTGGTATCGCGGGCGGTTCGGGCTCGCAGTACTTCATCGGTGACTTCGACGGCAAGAAGTTCACCGCCGACGACAAGGGCACCTACACTCCGCCCACCGGCACGGTGGTGCAGGACTTCGAGGGCACCGACTTCGGTGAGTGGACGACCACCGGCACCGCGTTCGGTCAGGGACCGGCAACCGGGGCGGTGGACTGGCAGGGGGCGGTCACGGGTTTCGACGGCAAGGGTCTCGCCAACAGCTTCCACGGCGGTGACGGCGCTACCGGGATCCTCACCTCTCCCACCTTCACCGTGGACAGTGCCTACCTGAACTTCAAGGTCGGTGGCGGGCGGCATCCGCACGAGGCCGGAACCGTCATGGACAGGACTCCGCCCGAGGGCACGGTCCTCGCCGACTTCGAAGGCGGAACCTACGGCGACTGGACGGCGACCGGAGACGCCTTCGGCACCGCACCGGCCACCGGCACCCTCCCCGACCAGGGGCAAGTCTCCGGATTCCTGGGAGACGGGCTGGTCAACACCTTCCTGAACGGCGACTCGACCACCGGCACCCTCACCTCGCCCGAGTTCACCATCGACAAGAAGTACATCAACTTCCTCATCGGCGGCGGCAACCACCCGGCCGACTCCGACAACCCCACCGCCGTCGAGCTCCTCGTGGACGGCCAGGTCGTCCGCAGCTCCACCGGAAAGGACGGCGAGGCACTCAACTGGGCCTCGTGGGACGTCGGCGAACTCGCCGGCAAGAAGGCGCAGATCAAGATCGTCGACAACAACAGCGGCGGCTGGGGCCACCTCAACGTCGACCACATCATGTTGTCCGACACCAAGGCCCCGCGCGTCTCCCAGGAGACGTCCGTCAACCTGCTCGTCGACGGCGAGGTCGTCCGCAGCGCCACCGGCGCCGACAGCGAGAGCCTGGACTGGGCGTCCTTCGACCTGCGCCCCTACGTCGGCAAGAAGGCGCAGATCCAGGTCGTCGACATGAACTCCGCCGGCTGGGGCCACGTCATGGCCGACCAGTTCACCACCGCTGACAAGCCCGCCAAGTCCGTCGTACAGCGCGCCGACTGGACCGACTACGGCAAGGACTACTACGCGGCGGTGTCCTGGGAGAACGCCCCGGGTGGCAAGCGCTACATGATCGGCTGGATGAACAACTGGGACTACGGCCAATCCATCCCCACCTCCCCCTGGCGCAGCGCGCAGAGCGTTCCCCGGGAAATGGCCCTGCGCACGATCAACGGCCAGACCCGGCTGACCAGCAAGCCGGTGGGCAGCCTGGAGTCCCTCCGGCAGCAGCACCCGGCGACGGCGTCAGGCGTCACCGTCAAGAGCACCTCCAAGCCCCTGATCGGCCCCACGGCCAAGGGCAAGGCACTCGACATCGAGGCGACCTTCTCCCTCAAGGACGCCGAACGCTTCGGCCTGAAGGTGCGCACTGGCGCGGGCGGCGAGGAGACCGTCATCGGCTACGACACCACGACACAGGAGCTGTACGTCGACCGCACCCGCTCCGGCGCCGGGGACTTCAACAGCACCTTCCCCGGCGTCCAGACCGCACCCCTGAAGCCCAAGAACGGCAAGGTCAAGCTGCGTATCCTCGTTGACTGGTCGTCCGTCGAGGTCTTCGGCGGCAACGGCGAAGCGGTGATCACCGACCAGATCTTCCCCAACCCTTCCAGCACCGGCGTCGAGGTCTTCGCCGAAGGCGGCACCGCCACCCTCGACCACATGCAGGCGTGGCATCTGAAGTCCATCTGGCGGTGACGAGCCGCGGGTCCGTGCGCCGGTCGGCCAGTGGCGGCTTTCGGCGCACGGCATTCGGCGAAGCAGGCGCCAAGAAGGCGGCGTGGAAGCATTCCCCGCGGGTCGGTGCCCCTGCTGTGACTTTGATCGTTAGTTGGCGGATTTGATTCTTGGTTGGGCGGGCGATCGGTCTGGTGACTGTGGGTGCGGTCAACTTCGAAGATGTGTTCTTGCTGCGCACGCCGAGCTCGCCCCTGCCACCACCAGCCGGCGGAAGGCTGACAGGAAAACGTTCGCGGCACTGGGCGGACGCTTCTAGCCTGTGTCAGGTGATGACAGCTGACGACGTGTTGTTCGTCCTGGCCCTGCTACGACAGGCGAATGCGGACGTCTGGATCGGTGGAGGATGGGGGATCGACGCTCTGGTCGGCGAGCAGACGCGAAACCATCGGGACTTGGACTTGATGCACCGGCAGGGCCAGGAAGACGTTGTGGTGGCGGCCCTCCATGAGGTCGGTTTCGTGGAGACCCTGAACTGGAGGCCCATCCGATTCGTGGTGACGGCACCGGACGGACGAGAGATTGACCTTCACCCGCTGGTCTTCGCCGACGACGGCTCAGCAGTGCAGGCGTCACCCGAACCCGAGCGTCCATTCACCTACCCGTCCTCGTGCTTCGTGACGGGCACCATACATGGGACGTCAGTCGCGTGCTTGTCCGCCGAACAGCAGGTCTACTTCCACCAGGGCTACGAGCCCTCGGAACGCGATCGTCACGACATGGCACAACTCCGTCGCAGTTACGGCATCGCAACGCACTTCTGATCCACGTCGGCGGGCGGAGACCCTCCTCACGTTGAGTCACGGATCACGGTCTCCGAACCGCCAACTATCAATCAGAGAACACGCCAACCAGAGATCAAAGACGTTACGCGACCAGCCGGTCCGGCTGCGGCACCCGCCAACTACCGATCAAAGTCACACCTGCCCGCCCCACCAGACTCGGCCCGCACCGGTACTGCCGACTGGTGTGTCTTCCTCCCTTCGCAGGACGGCCGAGGGGGAACCAGGCGCCGATGCGCATTGCCGTGCGGTGCACAGTTCAGGAAGTGAGGATGGTGATCGGCAATGACTGCTGGGCGTCACAAACGCCCGGCTCAGCGTCCGACTACCGTGGCTCCGCATGACCCATACCGAGATCGACATCAGCGCGGATCTGGTCCGGGATCTGCTGCTCGACCAGCACCCCGACCTGGCCGGTCGTCCCCTTGAGCTCGGTGCGCGTGGCTGGGACAACCAGCTGTGGCGGCTCGGCGACGACCTCGCCGTCCGGTTGCCCTGGGCGACGCAGTCTGCGGACGCCCTGCTGCGCAAGGAGCACGCCTGGCTACCCGCTCTCGCCCCGCTCCTTCCCCTGCCCGTTCCCGTCCCGCAGCGCCTCGGCGAGCCCTCCGAGCGGTTTCCGCGACCCTGGATCGTCACCACCTGGGTGCCCGGCTCGCCTGCCGACCGCGCTCCCGCCACACGTGCCGCGGAGGCGGCCGGCACCTTGGCCGCCTTCCTGACGGCCCTTCACCGGCCTGCCCCCGACGGGGCGCCCGCCGGCCGTGGCCGCGGGGGGCCACTGGCCGACCGTGCCGAGCAGTTCGTCGAGCAGTTCGCCTCGGCCATCGAGCTGGGGCTGCTCCCCGAACCGGATGCCGTTCGCGCGGTCTGGGAGGACGCCGTTGCCGCGCCCGAGTGGGCGGGCCCGGCGCTGTGGATTCACGGTGATCTGCATCCGGCCAACGTCCTCACCGCGGACGGCACCTTCTGCGGCGTGATCGACTTCGGCGACCTCTGCGCGGGCGATCCGGCCTGCGATCTCGCCGCCTGTTGGATACTCCTGCCGGACGGGGTCGCCGACCGCCTCCATGACGCCTACCAGCCGGTGGTGGACGCCGCGACCCTGCGCCGCGCCCGCGGCTGGGCGGTGCTGACTGCCCTCAGCGGCATCCTCATCGGAGAGGCCGGCCTTCATGGCCGCCCCGGCGGCAAGGCCACCTGGGGCCCACCCGCCCACGCCGCGCTGCGACGCCTCATCGCAACGTTCCGCCGATGAATGCGCTGTCCACCGTAGGTGACAAACGCCTATTGACATCCAACCTAGTCGGCCCAGGTCAGCGGGATACACACGACCAACTTCGTTGTCGAAGGGTCTGCCAAACGAACGTTTACAGTCCCCTTCCTGGATGAGCGTGCGCAGAACGGCGGTGTGCTCTTTGGGCCGGTGACCTCTTGCCTGACCGGGACCCTCCGTAGTCTTCACCTGTTCACGAGGGCATTCCGGCCTTATGTGTGCAAAACCGCTCCGCTCGGGCACCGCCTGGGGTCCGGCGCGGACCGGGGTGTGTACGACGTCGCGTCTGGAGGTGGATGGCTTGACTCAGGCGATCGGCGTGGAGTGGGCGCGACGTTGCTGCTGGACCTCCCCACAGGACACCTGACGGCCAAGAGTTCGTAACATGCCATTGACAGGAGCTCTGGCCATGGGCACTCTCATGTGCACGCGGCTGGCAAAACGATTAGCCAACCCGGTATCTACTACTTTGGGCAGGGGCAATGGCGCGCCGGATCGGGATCAAGGACGTGGCCGCGGCGGCGGGTGTGTCGACCGCGACCGTGTCGCACATCCTGAACGGCGTCGAGGGCAAGCGGGCCAGTGCGGAGACCCGGCAGCGCGTCCTGCGGGTCGCCGACGAGCTCGGGTACGCGCCGAACGGCCTCGCCCGGGGGCTGAGGCTGAAGCGGTCGCAGACCATCGGCTTCGTCAGCGATGAGATCGCCACCACCCCCCATGCCAGCCGGACGATCCTGGGCGCCCAGGAGGCCGCCGCAGCTGAGGGCCTGGTGCTGCTGCTGGTCAACACCAGCGGCGATGCCGAACTGGAGCGCACCAGCATCGAGATGCTGCTCCAGCGGCAGGTGGACGGCGTGCTGTACGCGGCGATGTACCACCGGAACGTGCGCGTGCCGGAGAGCCTGGGCTCGACGCCCACCGTGCTGCTGAACGCGCGCTCCGAGGACCCCGCCATCCCCTTCGTGGTGCCCGATGAGGTCCAGGGCGGATACACGGCGGTGCGTGAGCTGATCGACCACGGGCACCGCAGGATCGGCATGACCGTGCAGACCGTCGACGTTCCCGCCCGGCAGGGCCGCTTGGAGGGCTACCGCAAGGCGCTGGCCGAGGTCGGTGTCCCCTATGACCCGTCTTTGGTCGCCGCGGAGACGGCAGTGTCCTTCGGGACGACGGTCGGCGATGTGGACGCGGGCTACCGGGCTGCCCGACGCCTGCTGACGGCGGAGCAGCGCCCCACGGCACTGTTCTGTTTCAACGACCGGATGGCCGCCGGCGCTTATCGCGCTGCGGCCGAGTTGGGACTGTCCATCCCCGGTGATCTGTCGGTCATCGGGTTCGACAACCAGGAGCTGGTCTGCGAGGCCGTCTACCCCGCGCTGAGCACAGTTCAGCTCCCGCACTACGAGATGGGGGCACGGGCTGTGGCCCAGCTGCTCACGCTCGCCAAGACGCCGGGCCGGACACCGGGCCCGGACATCCAGGAGATGCTGCTTTGCCCGCTGGTGGCGCGGGCATCGGTCGCTTCGCCGCCCCGACTCTGACCCCGGGACGGCGAAGCATTTCACACCATGACAGGCGACCGTCGCAACCGGTCGTCGGTCCTGTCAGTACTTGGAACACAGTGAGGGTACACGCATGTCCCCTGAGATTTTCAATGAGGCGTCGAGCCGTCGCAGCCTGCTGGTGCTGGACGCCGCCTCCGCCGCGCCGGTAAGCGCGGGCGGATTGGTCTGCGCCAGTTTGGCCCGCTCTTCCAGCGGCCCGGCCTCTTTGGCGCGAGGGTACTGAGCCTCGCGCTCTTCGCCGACCAGGTGTCGGCGCGTCAGCAAGCCTCTCTCCCGCAGCTCGCCGTCGGCATCGCGCCGGACCTGGCTTTGTGTTGCCATGCCACCGGGGCCTTCCGCGAGTGCTGGCGGAGGCCACTTTCTTCGAATTCTGCGAAGCGCTCGTGGCCGGTTTCGTCCGGTGACCGCCCTTCGCACGCCCTCTGTACATACCGAAAGGCACGTGTGTGTCCACCGCGCCCCGTGATCTGTTGCGGCCCGTTGCGCACTTGCGCCCGCCCCACAACTGGATCAATGACCCCAACGGGCTCGTCTTCCATGACGGCCATTACCACGTCTTCTACCAGTACAACCCGTACGGCGCGACCCACGCGAACATGAACTGGGGCCACTTCCGCAGCCCCGACCTGCTGACCTGGGAGCCGCTGCCGATCGCCCTGTCCCCGACCCCGGGTGGCGTGGACGCCGACGGCTGTTTCTCCGGTAACGCCGTCTCCGATGGCGACCGGTTGGTCGCCTTCTACTCCGCGCACCGCGAGGACCGCTCGCCCCAGCACCAGCCGGTCACCTACGCCACCTCCCGTGACGGCGGCCTGACCTTCCGCCCACGCGGCGAACTGGTCGTCCCTGCTTGGCCCGAGGGCTGCACCATGTACCGCGACCCGTACGTCTGGCAGGACGGCGACGGCTGGCGGATGCTGGTCGGCGCCGCACTCGCGGACGGCCGTGGCGCGGCCCTGCTCTACGAGTCGCCCGACCTGGAGAACTGGACCTACCTGGGGCCCTTTGACGCCCGCGAGCAGGAGCCGGTCGGCGGCACGGAACTGCACACCGGCGAGGGCTGGGAGTGTCCCCAGTACCTCCCGGCGCAGTCCGGACGGCCCGGTGCTCTCCTCTTCAGCGCCTGGAACTACGACGACAGCCCACGGTGCGTCACGGCTCTGGTCGGTGAGGAGCACGGCAACGTCTTCGAGGCCGGCGCCCCAGTCCTCGTGGACCACGGCCCCGACTGCTATGCACCCGCCCTGCTGCGTGCGCCCGGCGGCAGATGGCTGCTGTGGGGCTGGTCCGGGGAAGCCCGGGAGGAAGCCTGGGCGGTCGCGAACGGATGGGCCGGCGTGCTGACCCTGCCTCGCGAGATCTCGGTCGGCGGCGACGGAACGCTGCGCCAGCAGCCCGCCACCGAACTGCTCGACCTGCGCGGCGAGCACGCCGTCCACACCGAGGGCGTGACAGATGGCCCGGTGGACCTCGGCAGCGTGGGCCGCGCCTTCGACCTGACGGCCCGTCTGGAACCGACCGGCAACGCCGGTCTGCGGCTGCTCACCACCCCGGACGGCTCGGAGTACCTCGACATCCGCCTCGACGCCGACACGGGCGAACTGGTCGTCGACCGCGACCACGCCTCGCTGGACACCCGGGCCCGCGGCGGCTCCTACCGGATGCCCTGCCCAGTCGGCCGGCCCGTCGACGTGCGCGTGGTCGTCGACCACTCCATCGCCGAGATCTTCCTGACCACCACCGGCCAGGTCCTCACTCTGCGCTGCTACCCCACAGGGCAAGGCCCGTGGCGGCTGCAGGCCCGCGCCGCACCGGGTACGCGCCTCGGCTACGCGGTCGACGCCTGGGAGCTGCGGCCTCTCGTGATCAGGGAGGCGAGCGGCAACTCCGCCGAGCCCGAAGGACAGTCCGCATGAGCCCCCACCTCTCTCCGCACGCGTAGGCAGCCCTGCCCACGCCGTAGGGCCCGTTCCCACCCCAGTTCTCCACCCTCCACGCCCCATCCGCACCTCCCACTCTGACCCGCACCACACACCGGAGGCACCCACCATGAACATCGGCGATAGAAGTTCCCGCCGGACGGCTTGTACGGCCCTGGCCCTCGTCCTTCCCCTGGCCGCGCTGGCCGCCTGCGGCGGGGGCAGCGGCACCAACACCTCCGCCGAGAAGGGCAGCGGCACGGGCACCATCACTGTCTGGGCCCACCAGGGTCAGCAGAGCGAGGCCACCGCCGTGCAGAACGCGGTGAAGACCTTCAACTCCTCGCAGAAGAAGGTCAAGGTCAAGCTGACGCTGATCCCCGACAACGACTACACCAAGACCATCACCACCACCGACGCCTCCAAGCTGCCGGACGTGATGGAGTTCGACGGCCCGACCATGGCGAACTTCGTCTACAACAAGAAGCTCGCCGCGATCGACGACTACGTCTCCGCCAAGACCCTGGCCAACGCCACGGACGCCATCAAGGCCGAGGGTGAGATCAACGGCAAGCACTACGGCCTGGGCATGTACGACTCCGGACTCGGCATCTACGGCAACAAGAAGCTGCTGGACGCGGCCGGGGTGAAGTATCCCACCGGTGTGTCCGACGCCTGGACCGCGGACGAGTTCACCGCGGCCGTCAAGAAGCTGGCCGCCAAGGACTCCGACGGCAAGAGCCTGGACATTGGGGAGGGCGGCGGATTCGCGAACGAGTGGGGCACCTACGGCTTCAGCCCGATCGTCTGGTCGGCGGGCGGCTCGCTGCTGAAGAACGGCAAGGCAGAAGGCGCTCTCGACAGCCCAGCCGCGGCCTCGGCGCTGAAGACCTTCCAGTCGTGGAAGACCTACGTCGACCCCAACACTGACTCGAACGCCTTCCCCAAGGGCCGCGTCGCCCTCAGCTGGAACGGCCACTGGATGTACCCCGCCTTCAGCAAGGCACTCGGTGACGACCTCGTCGTGCTGCCGCTGCCCGACTTCGGCAACGGCCCCAAGACCGGCCAGGGCTCCTGGGCCTGGGGCATCGGCGCCGACACCAAGAACGGCAAGGCCGCGGGCGCCTTCCTCGACTCCCTCATGGACGACACCAACGTCACCGCGATGACCACGGCCAACGGTGCCCCTCCCGGCACCAAGTCCGTGCTCGCCAAGAGCGACCTGTACAAGCAGGGCGGCCCGCTCCAGCTCTTCGCCGACCAGCTGGCCAAGCCGTGTGGCGACAGTGACATCACGAAGTCCTGCGTGGCCGTGACCCGCCCCGTCACCGCCGGATACCCCACGGTCACCGCCAAGTTCAGCCAGGCGCTGAGCGACATCTACGGCGGCGCCGACCCGAAGACCGCTCTGGCCAAGGCCGCCCGCGCCATCGACCAGGACTACTCGGACAACGACGGTTACCAGCTGCCGTAGCCGGCATCCAGCAGCCGGGAGGGCCGGGCACACCCTGACAGCGCCCGCCCCTCCCGGCAGGGAAGAGGACCCCTACCGTGACCACCGTCAACCCCGCACCCGCCACGCCCGCCGGCAGGAAACCGACCTCACCACCGACATCCGCCAAGCCCAAACGGTCCGGGCACAGAAACCGCGACTGGCTGCACGGGCTGCTGATGGCCGCACCCGCCCTCGGCGGCCTCATCGCCTTCGTCGCCGTCCCCTTCGTCTACGCGGTCGTGCTCTCCTTCTACAACGTGCGCCTCGGCTCGCCGATCCCGCCCCGCTTCTTCGGCCTGGAGCAGTACCGGCGCATCTTCACCGACCCCGACATGTCCGGCCCGTTCCTGCGGGCCCTGCTGAACAACCTGACCTTCGCCGTGGCCGTCGTACCCCTGCAGACCGGCCTGGCACTGGCCCTGGCGATCCTCCTCAACCGCAAACTCAAGGCCATCGGCCTGTTCCGGTCCCTGTTCTTCCTGCCCGTCGTCTTCCCCATGGCCCTGGTCGCCGTCATCTGGCGGCTCATCCTCGCCCGCAGCGGCGACGGCCTGCTCAACTCCGCCCTGCACGCGGTGACTTTCGGCAACTGGGGCGCCTTCGACTGGCTCGGCGACGGGCTCACCGCCATGGCCTCGATCATCGTGCTCTCCGTCTGGCAGGGCGTCGGCTTCCAGATGGTCATCCTCCTCGCCGGCCTCCAGCAGATCCCCGGCGAGCTCTACGAGGCCGCCCAGCTCGACCGTGCCTCCCGCTGGCAGCAGTTCCGCCACGTCACCCTGCCCGGCATCCGCGGCACCCTCGTCTTCGTCGCCCTGCTCACCTCGGTGTTCGCCTTCCGCGTCTTCGACCAGGTCTACGTCCTCGTCAAGGGCGGCGGCCTGAACGAGGACGCCACCCGCACGGTGATGTACCAGGCCGTCACCACGGCCTTCGACCAGAACAACATCGGCCAGGCGTCCGCGATCACCGTCGTCTTCTTCCTGATCGTCGTCGCCCTGACCCTCATCCAGCGCCGCGTCGTCCGCGCGGGCAACGAGGACTGACCATGAACCGCTCACCCCTGCGCCGCTTCCTCGACTACGCCGTCCTGAGCGTCCTGGCCTTCATCTTCGTCCTGCCCGTCCTCTACCTGTTCCTGGGCAGCTTCAAGCCCTCCGACGAAGTGCTGAACGGCCTGACCGGCTTCCTGCCCACCCACCTGTCGCTGGACAACTACACCGCCGTCCTGGACAGGTTCGACTCCGACGCCACCGGCTACTTCTGGCGGTTCATGGGCATCTCACTGCTCCTGTCCGCCGTCGTCGTGCTCGGCGGGCTGATCGTCAACTCCATGGCCGCCTACGGGCTCACCCGGCTGCGCTGGAAAGGCCAGAACACCGTCTTCACCCTCGTGCTGCTGCTGTTGCTCGTCCCGTTCGAAGCAGTGGCCGTCCCGCTGTTCTACATGTTCAACGACCAGCGCAACACCATCTACATCCAGGCCATCCCCTTCATCGCCCAAGCCTTCTCCATCTTCCAGTTCGCCACCTACTTCCGCGCGATCCCGCCCAGCATCGAGGAAGCCGCCCGCATCGACGGCGCCGGCCCCTGGCGCACCTTCTTCGCGATCGTCGTCCCGATGTCGAAGCCGGTGTACGCCTCGGTGGCGATCCTGACCTTCCTCGGCCAGTGGGGCTCCTTCCTCTGGCCCGTCCTGATGGTCTCCGACCCCTCAGTACGTCCCCTCCCGCTGCAGATGAGCGTCTTCCAGGGCCAGCCGCCCGTGGAATGGGGCCAGGTCCTCGCCTTCGGTGTCCTGCTGGTCCTGCCGGTGCTGATCGTCTTCACGTTCTTCCAGCGGTGGTTCGTGCAGGGCGTGGCCAGCTCCGCCGTAAAGGGCTGAGCCTGCTTTGACTGGTGTGTTGACGGTCGGGTCTTTCGGCGGGCACTTCCGAAACCGGTTCCGGTACCGATTTCGGGACCGGTTCAGAGTCGGTACGATCGGCTTCAGCGGGAGGAAGTCTTTCCGCCTGCGCAGGAAGGGAGGGGAGGTGACATGGGAGTCACTATCGCGGACGTGGCCGCGCGGGCCGGGGTCAGCAAGACGACGGTCTCGCGGGTGCTGAACGCCAAGGGCGAGATCAGCGAGGACACCGTCTCGAAAGTCCGCAAGGCGATCTCGGAGCTCGGCTATGTGCCGAGCGCCGGGGCAGTGGGACTCGCACGCGGCACGACACAGATGATCGGCATGCTGGTTCCCGATATGGCCTGGGTCTGGTCCGGCATCGTGCAGGCGGTCGTCGACACGCTGGAGAGCGAGGGCTTCGGGCTGCGCATGCTGACCTGGAACCGTGGTGAGGAGTCGCTGCGCAGGCTGGGCCTGCAGGTCGCTGCCAAGTCGTTCGACGGTCTGCTGGTGGTAGAGCCCGAGGGGGCTCTGGGGTCCATCACGGAACTGCACGAAGCGGGGCTGCCGGTGGTGCTGATAGACGACCGCTTCCAGCGGCCGGGATTTCCCTATGTGGCCACCACCAACCGGGAGGGCGGTGAGCAGGCGGCGCGCCATCTGCTGGACCTCGGTCGCCGTCGCCCTCTGGTGGTGACCGGTCCCGAGGAGTACGGCTGCACTCAGGAGCGGCTGGGCGGCTTCGTCGACGTTTATGCGCAGGCCGGGATCGAGCTCGACCCGCGCAGCCTCATCTGCGGCGACTTCTTGTTCGACAGCGCCCGGAGCGCGATCGCGCAAGCTCTCGCGGAGGGCCTGGAGTTCGACGCCGTCTTCGGGCACAACGACCCCTCGGCGGCCGGCGCGCTCGCCGCCTTGCACGAGGCCGGCCTTCGGATTCCGCAGGATGTCGCCGTGGTGGGCTTCGATGACGTCGAGCTGGCGTCGTACACCTATCCGGCCTTGACCACCATCCGCCAGCCGATGCGGGAAATGGGCGAGGCAGCGGCCCGTCTGCTGCTCGACCACGTGCGCAGATCGCCGGAGGCCGCCCCCTCGCGCACCATTCCCACCAGCCTCGTGATCCGTGGCTCGACGTTACAGCCGAGCCCGAACTGACGTCATCGCGATGCGCACGTGATGGCAGAAGCACCCGCCGTCGCCAATCAACTCTCTGACCCTGTACGACTCATTTCCTGGAGAACACAGTGGGACAGCCGGTCCGCTCTGCGCCACGAGGCGGGCCATACGAACCTCCACCTCCCGAATCTGCTCGGAGAGCTGGCCGATCCGGCAAGCCAGCAGACCCAGCGTGACCCGAGTGGCCTGCAGCACCGACTCCTCACCGACCTCCTCGTGACCGCTCAAGTCGGCGAACCGCGCACAGGTCCGGAAGAGCTCGGCATTGCCCAGTTGGGCCAGTTCTTCCCGCAAGGCAGGATCGGCGGTAATGAGAACGGATTGAGCTGGTTGATGGCCTGGGTACGGGCTTTGACCGCCGACGCCTTCGTGAGTTTGTACATTCTCGCGATCTGCACCGGCCCGTCACCCGCTTTGGCCCTGGCGCGGGCCCGCCCGCTCAATACGGCTCGCGCCGCGTTCTGGGCATCGAGCGGATCTGATTTGCCGCGCTGACGGCGATCTACCCGGTCCATCCGATTCACGTCAAACACGTCTATGCCCTGGGCCAGCAGAGAGCGGGACAGGGACGCCCCGTAGGAGCCGGTCCCCTCCACTCCGGCCCGCCTCAAGGTTCCTAACTTCCTGACCCACTTCAGCAGATCGCGGTATCCCGCTGCGGTGGCCGGGAACTCGCCGGTGGCCAGCACCGTCCCCGTCACGGACGCCCCTATAACGCGGGGGCGCGGGAAACCGGTCTGACCAGGTTAAAGACCTCGCGGGCGGCATACCGCTTGAGGCATCGGACGATCTCACGTCGGGTCTTGCCCTCCTGGGTGCGGCGTTCGTAGTACGCCTGGGTGCGCGGGTCGTGGCGCAGGCGGGTGAACACGACGCGGTGCAGGGCCGCGTTGGTCTGCCGGTCGCCACTAACTCACATCACCCGAGTTACACCGTTGGCTGCAGACCCGGAGCCGGCTGATCGACGAACCCCTCGTCGACTACATCTCACCCACCGGCGGCGGCTACTTCTTCGCCCTGCCCGGAGTCCGCGACACCGAGGACTGGTTCGGCCGCGGGATGCTCGTGAGCAGACACAGATTCCTCGAGCCCGTCCCTTTGCCGTGCCGCCCCGGCTTTCGAAGGCGTCCGCCGCTCCATGCCCGGCCGCACAGCGGAATGGTGACGAGGACGCCCGGTGCATGACGCACGTTCACCACTCAGTGGGCGGGCGTGGAACGCGCGGCCCGGGTGAACCACAGCAGAACCAGCGCGGCGGCCTGGATGACGGCGACGACGACGATCAGAAGGGGGATGGAGACGTCGTACAGCACCCCGGCCAAGGTGCCGCCGGCCAGCGCGGCCGCTCCCATGATCCCGGCGAAGACGCCGTAGGCGGTGGCCCGGCGGCCTACGGGTACGAGGTCGGCGACGGTGGCACGCAGCGTGGACTCCTGGACCCCGACTGCGGCGCCCCACACCAGCGCGCCCGCCACGGCGACCGCCACCGTGTCGGTGAAGGCCAGGGCAGGAACGGCGGCGGACAGCAGCGGCAGGACGACCAGGACCTGGGCGCCGAACCGGTCGTACAGCCAGCCCGTGGCCAGCGCCGCCACCGCGTCAGCCGCCATGGCCGCCGCGTACAGCACCGGCACCGTCGCAGTCGGCACCAAGTGCCGGACGACCAGGTGGTAGGAGAGCACACCGAAGGTGGCGAAACCGGTCAGGGTCGCGGCGGTGAAGACCGCGTAGGCCCAGAAGGCCCGCGGCAGCTTCCTCTCTCGGGAGCCAGCAAAGCCCCGCTCCTCGGGCGGCTCCGGCTCCTCGGGCACCGCCGCGCCGACGGGCGTCTCGTAGCCCACCGGATCGGGAACCCTGGCACGCAGCCAGAGCAGCAGCGCCACGGCGGCCACGCCGGGCAGCGCGAGTACCCCGAGCGCCGGGGCGTAGTCGCCGCCGGTGAGGGCGAGGACCCCGGCCACCGTGAGCGGGCCGATGAGCGCGCCGACCTGATCCATCGCCTCGTGGACCGCGAAGCCGCGGCCCCGGCCGGTGGCGGCGGTGGCGTGCGAGAGCAGCGTGTCCTTGGCCGGGGAGCGCACGGCCTTGCCGACGCGTTCCGCGATCACCAGGGTGCAGGCCACCCACAGCACGCCGGTCAGACCGAGCACCGGGACCGTGGCCGCGGTCAGCACGTATCCGGCGATCGTCCATGCCCAGAAGCGGCGGCTGCGGTCGGCCAGCGGTCCCGAGGCCAGACGCAGTCCGAGCGCGGCGGCCTCGCCCGCCCCCGTGATCACGCCGACCACGGCCGCGGAGGCGCCCAGGTGAGCGAGCAGTGGGCCGGTGACGGAACGAGCGCCCTCGTAGACGAAGTCCATCAGCAGACTGACGCCCCCGAACACCGCCACGAACCTCCACGCCGAGAGCCCCCGGGCAGGCGGGTTTGACGGTTCGGGCGTGGCGGACGTGGTGCGGGCGGGCTTCATGAACTCCTCCCCAGGGCGTCGCGTGCCTGGCAGGCCGGACATGGCCTCTTGGACATCGGCCCATCTCCTGGGGCGCTCTCCTCTTCACCGGACGATCCGGCAGACGCATCCTCTCTCGACACGCTGCTGCAGTCAGGCGGGGGGCGGGCGCAGGACGCTCTCCCGCGCCTGCCGGACGTGCGTGGCGCCGTGCGCGCTCAGTCGGCCCGCTCGGTGCCCGGGTCGTACTCGCCCGTCTCCGGCGGCAGGCCCGCTGACGGGGCGAGACTGCGGCGCTCCTGAGTGTGGGCGTAACCCGTCAGGCCGGCCAGTACGGCCAACAGCACGGCCGACGAACCCGCCGTACCGAGGTCGAGACCGCCCTTGGCGACCGGCTTGGTCAGGAAGTCGCCGGCTGTCGCGCCGAGCGGGCGGGTCAGCACGAAGGCGATCCAGAACAGCAGCACGTTCGGCACTGCGGGCACCCTCATCAGGGCCACCAGCACCAGCAGGACGCCGGTCACCAGCGCCGCCCCGCTGGCGTAGCCGAGGCCCGAACTGTCGGACAGGAAGTCGCCCATCGAGGTGCCGAGCGTGTTGGAGACCAGGATCGCCGACCAGAACAGCGCCTCCCCGCGGAAGCTGACGATGTCCCGGATGACGAACGTCATCCCGATCAGCTTCCAGACGGCGAAGATGACGACCAGGACCGAGATCAGGATCGCCGCGCCCGTCGGGTAGCCCAGGCCGAGGCCCTGCGGTCCCCAGCCCAGCGAAGCGGCGCAGCACCTCCTCCACCGTGCCGTGCAGGCGGCGTGTGGTGGCCAGTGCCTCCTCCAGGGCGGCCCGCGTTCGAGCGTCGTCGTCCTGGGCGAGCCCCGCCTCCAGGGTGAGCTGGAGCCCGGTCAGCGGGGTGCGCAGCTGGTGGGAGGCGTTGGCGGTGAAGTCCCTTTCGTGGCGCAGGAGTTCGGTCAGGCTGTGCAGCATCTCGTTGTGGGTGCGCGCGACCTGGTCGATCTCGGCGACGCTGCTGGGGGCGGCCCGGGCGCTCAGGTCACCGGCGGTGACAGCCTGGCAGTGCCGGGAGAGGTCCTCCAGCGGCACTGCCAGCACCCGCGCCTGCCGGCGGGCGACGAGGACGGCCACCGTCAGCGCGAAAGCGCAGACCCCTGCGAGGGCCGCCCAGACGAGCAGCACACGGTCACGTACGGCGGATGCCGGTGAGAAGGCACATACGACGCCGATCACCCGCTCGGCGTGCGAGACGGGCACGGCGACGACCAGGTCACCGCCCGACCGGCCGCGCACCACCTCCGCGGCCGCTGACCGCGACCCTCGCCACGACCACGGCTGCCGTGCTGTCGCGCCGTCTGCGTCCGCTGGCCCGCTCGGTGGTGCTGCTCGCCCTCGCCTCACGCAGGCCGCCGCCACCTCGGCCCACCCCAGCAGCCTGACCCGCATCACCACCCTGCGCGGGCACGGCTACCGCCTGGAACTCTGACGGGCTGCCCCACCTGCACGGCGCACCCTGTACGCCCGCGGCATGCGGGCATCCGAGGCGGATCCTCAGTGCATGATCCGGTACCGGTGTTCGGGACGGCCGGTGGTTCCGTAGCGGAGTTCGAGCCGGACCATCCCCTCCCGGACGAGGTAGGAGAGGTACCGCTGGGCCGTGGCGCGGGAGACGCCGGTGAGTTCGGCGGCCTGGGCCGCGGACAGGGCGTCCTGGGCGGTGCGCAGAACCTGGTGCAGAAGGGCGAGGGTCGGCGCGGAGTGCCCCTTGGCCGGGACCCGGGGGACGGCCGGTGGCCGGGCGGCGCTGAAGAGGGCGTCCACGTCGGCCTGGTCGGTCCGGGGTGCCAGACCGAGGGCGTCCACGCGGTGCTGGAGTTCGCGGTAGGCGGTGAGCCGCTCGGCCAGGTCGGCGGCGCCGAACGGCTTGACCAGGTAGCCCACGGCACCGAGCTTCATGGCGGTCCGTACCGAGGTGATGTCCCGGTCGGCGGTGATCACGATCACGTCGGGGCGGGCGCCGCCCTCGTCCGCGCTGAGCTGTCGCAGCACGTCGAGTCCGCTGCCGTCCGGCAGGAAAACGTCGAGCAGCAGCAGGTCGGGGTGGAGGGTGCGCACCGCGTCCAGCGTCTCGGCCACGGTCGCCGCCCGGCCGACCACGTCGAAGCCCTCGACGCGGGACGCGTAGTCGCAGTGGATGTGGCTGATGTGGAAGTCGTCGTCCACCACCAGGATCCGGATCATCCGCGGTCACCTCCGGTCGGCGAGGCCGTCGTGAACTGTGCGTCCCGCGGTACGGGGGTGGCGTCGGGCAGGGGGAGCACGACGGTGAAGACCGCGCCCGGTCCCTCGCTGACCGTGATCGTGCCACCGTGCCGCTGTGCCAGTCGGTGGACGAGGGCCAGCCCCAGCCCGCGCCGGGCGGTGCCCCGGTCGGGCCGGGTCGACCAGCCGTCCTCGAAGATCGTTTCGGCGGCGCCCGCCGGGATCCCCGGGCCGCTGTCCGCGACCCGCACCATCACCTGGTCGGCGGCCTCGATCAGCGAGAGCTCGACCTCGCGGCCGCCGGCCGGGCGCGGTCCGCCGGCCGCCGCGTCGATCGCGTTGTCCAGCAGGTTGCCGACGATGGTGAGCAGCCGGCGCAGATGGGGTGGATCCTCGCCGAGTGCGGAGTCGTCGCTGAGCACCATCCGCACCCCGCGTTCCGCAGCCACCGTGGTCTTGGCGACGATCAGTCCCACGAGCAGCGCCGGGCCGATCCGTTCGCGTACGGACTCGGTCAGCGCCTGGTCGGCGCCGGCCGATTCGACGGCGTACTCGTAGGCGGCGTCGGAGTCGCCGATGTCCAGCAGCCCGGCCACGGTGTGCATGCGGTTGGTGAACTCGTGCTGCTGGGCGCGCAGCGCGTCGGTCAGTCCGCGCACCGAGTCCAGTTCGCGCAGCAGCCCGATCAGCTCGGTGCGGTCGCGTACGGTGACCACCGCGCCCAGCTCACGGCCGTGCAGCGTGACCGGCATCCGGTTGACGACCAGGCAGTGGTCGTCGGTGAGCACGCTGAGGTCGGCGCCAGTCAGGGTGCCGTCCAGGGCGCGGCGCAGCCGCCCGTCGGGCAGCACCTCCTCGAGTCGGCTACCGAGCGCCGTGCCGAGGCCGAGCAGGGTGCGGGCCTCGTCGTTGACCACGGTGATCCTGCCGTCGGGAGCGAAGGCGATCACTCCCTCCCGGATGCCGTGGAGCATGGCCTCGCGGTCCTGGAGCAGTCCGGCGATCTCCTCCAGTTCCAGCCCGAAGGTCGACCGCTTGAGCCGCCTGGCCAGCAGGAACGCGGCAATCGAGCCGAGCGCGACGGCGATCGCGGCGTACAGGCCGAAGGTGGGCAGCTCCCGCCACAGCTCGCCGAGCACATCGCGTTCCGGGATGCCGGCCGAGACCTCGCCGACCAGCGCGCCCGTAGGGCCGTACACCGGGGCCTTGCCGTTGGCGGACCGCCCGGTCGCGCCCTGGTCGGAGCCGACGTGGGGGCGGCCGTCCAGCACCGCGATCGGATCGCCCACCGGCTCGCCGATCAGCGCCGGGTCGGGGTGCGAGTGACGGATGCCGTGCAGGTCGATCACGACCACGTACGACGCCCCCGACGCCTTGCGGATCCGTTCGGCGACGGTCTGCACGAGGCCGTCGCCGCCTCCGTGCGCCACGGCCTGCCGGATCTGCGGCTCGGCAGCGGCGGTCTGTGCGATGTCGAGTGCCCGCTGCTCGTAGGCGCGGTCGAGCTCGGACCGCTGAGCGAACGCGAACAGCGCGAAGCCGATGGCTCCGGTGAGAGCCAGGATGACCAGCTGGTTGACCAGGATCCGCGCGGAGAGCCTCCCCTTCCCGCCGCGGCCGATCCGGATACGGATGGGCATCACAGGTGCCTTCGCCCTTGTCGTGCTGCCGGGAACGGCCCCTGCGCCGTACCCGTGGTGGCGTGATTGTGTCCCACCAAGGACATTCTGCCCACCCCCGGCCTACTGAGCACAACGCGCAGAACCCCTGCTAACACGACTATCGCGAGATACGTCTGAAACAGCGACGTAATACCGGGCGGCCTTTAGCGTCTGCCTTCCTCGACCTCCGAGGTGAGGAAAGGAGACAGCCTCAGATGGCTTCGCGAAACGATGTCGCGGTGAGCCCGGGCGCCGAAAGAGTCGGCCGGGACAGCGCGCGAGTCGAGATTTCAGGACTCACCAAACGATTTCTGACTCCTGCGGGTGAGGTGTTCACGGCGCTGGAGGACGTCTCCTTCACTGTGGAGCCGGGCCAGTTCTGCGCGGTGGTGGGCCCGACGGGCTGCGGCAAGTCGACGACGTTGAGCATGGTGTCCGGGCTCGACCGGCCCAGCGAGGGCTCGGTCAAGGTGGGCGGCCGTGAGGTGGACGGCGTCACCGACGGCGTCAGCTTCATGTTCCAGACCGACGCGCTGCTGCCCTGGAAGACCGTCCTCGGCAACGTGCTGATGGGCCCGATCTTCCGTGGAGTGCCCAAGCAGAAGGCCCAGGCCTCGGCACGCGACTGGCTGCGCCGGGTGGGGCTGTCCGGGTTCGAGGACCGCTATCCGCACCAGCTCTCCGGCGGCATGCGCAAGCGCGTGGCGATGGCCGCGGCGCTGATCAACGAGCCCAAGATCCTGATCATGGACGAGCCCTTCGGCGCCCTGGACGTGCAGACCAAGGCGATCATGTCGACCGAACTGCTCGGCCTGTGGGAGCAGATCCGTCCGTCGGTCATCTTCATCACCCACGACCTCGACGAAGCGGTGGCGCTCGCCGACCGCGTCGTCGTCATGACGTCCGGCCCCGGCTCGGTCAAGGCGGTCTTCGACATCGACCTGCCGCGCCCGCGCGGCTCGGTCCAGGAGATCCGCTTCCAGCCCCGCTTCATCGAACTTCAGCACCAGATCTGGGACTCGCTACGCGAGGAGGTGGAGCGCGCCTACGCACGCACCGCAGGAGGTACGGCATGAGCACGGCGTCCACTGTTTTCACCGCCCCGGTCAAGGACGGTTCACAGGTCTCGGCCGCGGCCGCCGCCAGGAGCGCCGTACGGCGTCGCACCGCGCTGGTGTGGGCGGGTCGCATCGGCCTCGCGGTCTTCGTCATCGGCGGCTGGCAGGCCTTCACCACCTGGGGAATCGTCGACCCGTTCTTCTTCGGGCAGCCCTCCGGCATCGCCAGACGGCTGGTCGACCTCTTCCAGAACGGCACCGAGTTCGGGTCCTTCTACTCCAACATCTGGACCACGATCCAGGAGGCGCTCGTCGGCTTCGCCCTCGGGGCCGTCACCGGAGTGGTCATCGGCGTCGCGCTCGGCCAGAGCCGCTTCCTCGCCGATGTGCTCGGCCCCTACATCAAGATGGTCAACGCGATCCCTCGGATCGTCCTCGGCTCGATCTTCATCGTCGCGTTCGGTATCGGCATGCTGCCGAAGATCCTGCTCGCCGCGGTGCTGGTGTTCTTCATCGTCTTCTTCAACGCCTTCCAGGGCGTCCGCGAGGTCGACCGCAACATCCTCGCCAACACCAAGGTCCTCGGCGCCTCGCAGCTGCAGATCATCCGGCACGTCACCGTGCCCTCCGCACTCACCTGGATCATCGCCAGCCTGCACAGCGCCTTCGGCTTCGCCATCGTCGGCGCACTGGTCGGCGAGGTGCTCGGCGCGCAGAGCGGCCTGGGCCTGGTCATCAAGACCGCGCAGAACAACTTCGACCCCAACGGCGTGTTCGCCACGATGCTCGTCATCTCGGTCATCGTGCTCGGGGCGGAGTGGCTGATCGGCAAGCTCGAACACCGGCTGATGTCCTGGCGCCCGCCGGCCCCGTCGGAAGCCTCCAACACCATCTGACTCCGGCCCTCACCTCCGTATCGCCCCTCCTCCACCTCAGCAAGGGAATGTGACCAGCCATGTCCAGACGACCCGTCGCCGTCGCCGCGTCTCTCCTCACCGTTCTCGCCCTCGGCGCGGTCAGCGCCTGCTCCGGCAACTCCGGCAGCTCCACTTCGAGCAGCGGCTCAGGCGGCACGCCGACCGTGAAGATCATGGTGGGCGGCATCGACAAGCAGATCTACCTGCCCTACCAGCTGGCCCAGAACCTCGGCTTCTACAAGAAGTACGGCGTCGACGTCCAGCTCAGCACCGAGCAGGACGGCGGTGTCGGCGCCGAGGAAGCCATGGCCTCGGGGCAGGTGGACATGACGGGCGCCTGGTACAACCACACCATCGAGTTCCAGGCGAAGGGCAAGGCGGTCGAGGACGTCGTCCAGCTGTCCGGCGCGCCGGGCGAGCGCGAGATGTGCACCAAGAAGTCGGGCGTCACCTCGGGCGCCGACTTCAAGGGCAAGACCCTTGGCGTCACCGACCTGGGCTCCGGCACCGACACCCTCACCCGGTTCCTGGCCGCCCAGAAGGGCATCAGCCTCAGCCAGTTCCACCGGATCGGGGTCGGCGCAGGCTCCACCGCCATTGCCGCGTTGCAGAACGGCAAGGTGGACTGTGTCATGACGACCCAGCCGACGGTCGCCGCGATCCAGAAGAAGGGCGTCGGTGCCTCCGCGATCGACCTGGCCACCACGAACGGCGCCACGGCGGCGATGGGCGGTGCCTACCCCGCGGCCAGTCTGCTCGCCCGCACCGACTGGGTGAACGCGCACAAGGACGCGACGCAGAAGGTCGTCGACGCGCTCGTCGCCACCATGCACTGGATCAACACCCACAGCGCGGCCGACATCGCGAACAAGCTGCCGGCGTCGTTCGTGGCAAACCAACTGGTGACCAAGGCCGACTACATCCAGGCCCTGACCGAGGACAAGGGGCAGTTCCTCCCCGACGGCATCATGCCGGCCGGCGGTCCGAAGACCTCCCTGGCGACGGAGCGGCTGGTCGGTAACGTGAAGGGCTCGGTGGACCTCAGCAAGACGTTCACCAACGACTTCGCCGTTCAGGCCAACAAGACCGAGGGCTTCAAGACCACCACGACCCCGGCCGGGCCGAACGGCTGAGCCCGCACCGCTCACGGCCGGGGGGGGGGGGGGGGGGGGGGCGGGGGGGGCGCCCGGGGCCCCCCCCCCCCCCCCGCCCCGCCGCGGCGGGGGGGGGGGCGAAGCCGACCGCGCGCCC